>NZ_WIVR01000209.1:0-335 GCF_009600525.1 Pseudomonas sp. FSL R10-1350 | reverse complement strand
CGCAATCGTCCTCGACCTCATGCCAATCGAAGCGGAAGAAAGCATGCTTGGCCTTGAAGTAGCCGATCTGCAAGACGCAATAGACTTGGGCCTGCAGGCTAGGCCGGCTGCTGGCGAACGCCAGTTCAGATTCGGTCAACGCCAGGTATTCCAGCCGCTGAGCATCGTCGAAGTCCGGTAGGCCGTACAGGGCTTCCTGCTCTGCGTCAGAAAAGACGGTGAGTAGCTTATTCTTGTTGCTCATCGACCGTCCTTCCCGCACCACGCCAACCTGCTCGCGTCAATGTTTCGATCAACGTAGTGCGCTTGACATTGAAGTTGCGGCACACCGCCGC
>NZ_WIVR01000208.1:0-337 GCF_009600525.1 Pseudomonas sp. FSL R10-1350 | reverse complement strand
GGTACGCCAGCCCCCCCTGCTGTGGTTTTACGCGTAGTGGGCCACTGACTCGGACAAGGAAACCGCACATGCTCATCGAACAAGAAGTGGTAAGGCGCGGCCTGCTGTTAATGAAACTGACACATCCAGCTGAGGCCGCGCTGACCAGCGCATTGCTAGAAACGCTCGACTATGAAAAAAGCGTCCTCCGAGACCCCAACCAGCTTCGGGTAATGGTATTTACGCTGGGAAAAAAACTGTCCACCCAAGGTAAAAAAGGGCTGATCAGTTGGAATGCCTGGTTGCTGCAGTTTGTGAAAGACGGTGCCTTGAGTGAAGAACAGGCCGCCGACTTCAA
>NZ_WIVR01000207.1:0-338 GCF_009600525.1 Pseudomonas sp. FSL R10-1350 | reverse complement strand
ATCGGCCGCCTGTCGAGCCTGGCCTACGCCAGCGAAAGTCTGGTGCTGGCCACCGCCAACGTGCTGGAAGGCGTGCACCAGGCCGAACTGACCGACAGCGCGCAGGAAGCCGATCACGTCGACGCCGACATTCGCACCTTCCAGGCCCAGCAAGTGGTGCTGGAGCAAGTGCTCGAAGCCACCACGCTGTTGTTCGAAGTCGGCGGCGCCTCGGCCACCAGTCAGGCCCGCCGTCTTGACCGGCACTGGCGCAACGCCCGCACCCTGGCCTCGCACAACCCGGCCATCATCACTGATGGTCAGGCACAACTCCCGGCCTTCGACACTCAGGGTCAACT
>NZ_WIVR01000206.1:0-340 GCF_009600525.1 Pseudomonas sp. FSL R10-1350 | reverse complement strand
CAATGGCTTCGCAGCTATTGTCGTTTTAACCCGCGATTAACGCTTGGTGCTAACCCAGGAATGCACAGTGCCTGTGCCAACTGAAAGCTCTTTAGCAATGCTTCTGATGCTCACCCCATCGCTGCGCAAGCGAAGAGCCTGTGCTCTGAGTAGAGCATAAGCCTCGCCTTTGGCCTTACCACCCTTGCGCCCCTGTACCGCCTGCCACGCGCTAAACGAGGCGGCGTCGAGGTGCTGGTGCGTCCACTTCGCCACTGAGCGGGCGACGTGGCGCACCTCCTGGTGATCGAGGGATGCCGCGAACCCGGCGTTGTACATCAGAGCCCGGTCGAGGCAGGCG
>NZ_WIVR01000205.1:0-341 GCF_009600525.1 Pseudomonas sp. FSL R10-1350 | reverse complement strand
CCTGAAGACGACATCGCCCCGGCCACCGAAGGGGCGCCGGCAACCGCGGTCGCACCGGCACCGGGCGATACGCCCAGTGATGAACGCAACATCCAGGACCTGCTCGCCAGCCCGATGCTGACAGCCGCCGTGGGTGGTGCAGCGGTCTTGTTGCTGTTGCTCTTGTTGCTGCTGCTGGTACGTCGGCGCAAGGCCCAGCAAGCGGCCGAGCGCCATGCGCGTATGGCGCGGGCGCTGGAAGAAGAGCCTGAGTTCGCGGCAGACTTCGACCTGCCAGAAAGCAGCTTTGAAGGCATTGAAGTGGCATCGCCGAGCGTTCATCTGGACGCCGCTCCAGCACC
>NZ_WIVR01000204.1:0-342 GCF_009600525.1 Pseudomonas sp. FSL R10-1350 | reverse complement strand
AAGCGCTGTGAGGCGTTGAGCTAACCAATACTAATTGCCCGTGAGGCTTGACCATATAACACCCAAGCAATTTGAGTAGGCTTTGTAAGCAAAGCGACCAGATTGCGGTGTGTGAAGACGATACAAACCGAAAGTTTGCAATTCACAAAACACCGACTCTATTACATACCCATTCGCTGGAGCGTTACGTACGTAACGACCTGGCTACCGAATTTCTTGACGACCATAGAGCATTGGAACCACCTGATCCCATCCCGAACTCAGTAGTGAAACGATGCATCGCCGATGGTAGTGTGGGGTTTCCCCATGTGAGAGTAGGTCATCGTCAAGATTAAATTCCAA
>NZ_WIVR01000203.1:0-347 GCF_009600525.1 Pseudomonas sp. FSL R10-1350 | reverse complement strand
CCCTTGTTGGTCAGTTCCATTGTGTAAACGGCCCCTTCAGCTCGGCAAAGCTCAGTCCACGGGGCACGCGGAACACCTGCCTTGAAATGGCGTCGGTGCGTCAGCAGCTTGCGTAGGGACTTGCTGAGATGGTTTTGACGCTCTTCCAGGTCATCGCCGTTTTTGACCGTGAGAGTCAATAGATACGGGCGCAAGTCAGGACGTTCTTCTTGCAAGACCTGCCAGCGTGTCAGATACGCGCCAAGGGCCTTCGCTCCTCGGCGGATCGCACAGAGAGGACAAACCAGATGCTGACGACAGAACGAGGCGCTGTGCAGTCGAACCTTGCCCACGGTGAAATACTCCCG
>NZ_WIVR01000202.1:0-352 GCF_009600525.1 Pseudomonas sp. FSL R10-1350 | reverse complement strand
CATCTCGATGCGGCCCCTTGGCCTCTCGCGTAAACTCTCGCTTGAACTGACTGTTTCTCTCAATCGTCCGCATGCAAATCCGCCATCAGATCATCAATGGTGGCGAACTTTTGCAGCTTTCCGCGCCGGGCTTCTTTCATCGCGGCAACGGTTTTGGCGTTGGGCACCAACGGCTCGAATGGCAGCGCCTTTTCCTGCGCTATACGGGTCATCATCATGCGGAAAGCATCGCTAACCGTTAAGCCCATTGTCGCAAGTACTGCAGCGGCTTCTTCTTTGATGTGCTCATCGATACGAGCACGAACGACAGCATTTGTGGACATGGGTAGTCCTCCTATATTGGGCCACAGTG
>NZ_WIVR01000201.1:0-353 GCF_009600525.1 Pseudomonas sp. FSL R10-1350 | reverse complement strand
TTATACTATGAAGACAACATTCGCCGAAAATTCGCACACTCAATTAAGAGAATCACAAATTTTACCTTAGCCTGAATAAACACCAGTGAAAGTGTTATTCAGTCTATCTTTCTATCACATACCCAAATTTTTAAAGAACGATCTAATCAAAAGATCAGAAATCAACATTCACCATCATTTGATGGAATGCTCATTTCTAAGCTTTACGACAGAAAAACCACAGAGCAACTCTGCAGTTATCGTCTTCTACAATGAATCAAGCAATTCGTGTGGGAACTTATGGAGCAGCTGATGTCGTCGATTAAGGAGGTGATCCAGCCGCAGGTTCCCCTACGGCTACCTTGTTACGACTT
>NZ_WIVR01000200.1:0-358 GCF_009600525.1 Pseudomonas sp. FSL R10-1350 | reverse complement strand
GATTGCCCAGGGCTTGGCTGATCGCTACGGCACAGCGGGAACGCTGGCCGTTCACCAGCCCGACCGAGAGGGCGACAACCGCAATCACCACGTCCATATCTTGATGACCACGCGCCGCCTTGATGCGTCGGGCCAGTTGGGCGAGAAGACCCGCGAACTGGACGACGTAAAGCGCGGCCCGCAAGAGGTGGAGTGGATACGGGCCATGATCGAGGGTCGAACCAACCAATCACTGGAGCGCGCCGGGCTTGAGGCGCGGGTGGATCGGCGTTCTTTGATTGAGCAGCGCGCCGCTGCGCTCGATGCCGGCGACATGGATCGAGCTGCGGAGCTGGATCGGCCGGCAACCCTTCATGAA